>NZ_RKSM01000005.1 GCF_008729015.1 Haloarcula sp. CBA1129 | reverse complement strand
TTGTTATGGTCAAAGCGGTCGGGTTCGGTCCGCTCGCTGGTGTCCTAGCACTCGCTTTCAAAACTATCGGATTCTTCGCGAAACTCCTCGCAGAGGAAATCGAAGATATCGACCGTGGGCAGATGGAGGCGATCACTGCTGTCGGCGGGACGCCTGTCCAGACGTATGTCTATGGCGTTCTCCCACAGGTAATGCCCCGGATTGTTGGACTGTCGATCTACCGGCTGGACATCAACCTCCGTCACAGCACTGTCGTCGGGATTGTCGGAGCGGGTGGTATCGGGATCACGCTGCTGAACTCCTTCGATAAGTACGATTACCAGTTCAGCATGGCGATTATCGCTGTCATCGTGGCGATCGTCATGGTCGGTGAAGGTGTCAGCGCTCTCGTCCGGAGGCGGATCCAATAATGTCAAACAGCACTGACTCTTGGAGTCGGTTCGATCGACGTGAGCGCTTGCTCCGGTTCTTCGGGCTGCTGGCCGGACTTGTCATTCTCGTCGCAGCTTGGCGCGCCATGGAAGTGAATTACGGCTATGCCGTGACTGCCCCGCGTGAGCTGGCCGACCTCTTCGGCCGGATGTATCCTCCTAATGTGGGATACTCCCGGAAGATTGTGGGGCCGCTGCTCGAGACAATCAATATCTCGATTCTCGGCACGGCACTGGCCATCGTGATGGCCGTCCCAGTTGCGTTCCTCGGCGCCAGCAACACGACACCCAACAAGCCCGCGTACCTGCTGGGTAAGTTCATCATCTCGTTTACCCCGGTCGGTCAACGTCATCATCTGGGCACTGATCTTCGTGGTCATCTTTGGACCCGGGGCCCTCGCTGGCGTGCTGGCGATCTCGATCAGGTCAATCGGATTCACTGCAAAGCTAATCGCGGAAGCTATCGAGGAAATCGACCGCGGGTCTGTCGAAGCGATCACTGCAGCTGGGGCATCACCCGTTGATGTACTCATCTCAGTATCGTTCCACAGATCAAGCCGGCGTTCATCAGTGTCGCGACGCCTTCGCTGGGGATATCAACGTCAGAGCGTCGACGATCATTGGGTTCGTCGGTGCAGGCGGTAATCGGCGTCCCGCACAGACCGAGATTAATTACTTCAATTGGGAAGCCAGTCCTGACGATTCTCATCTCGATTCTGGGCCTTGTGCTCATCAGTGAAGCTATCTCGGCCTATCTGCGCAAGAAAGTAATGTAGGCGAGCCTCCAGCTCGTATCGCCTACTATTCTCCCGTCTATTTGGGAACATAATATTATAGAATACCTGTCAAAAGACTTATGTGTTTGCGGTATATATAGCCAGTGGGGCCAACGCCAGTGTCTGCCAACCTGGTTTTCCCCTTCTCCGCTTTTGCAAATCCCAGTATCTCTGGATACAGCGTCACGAGGCAAGTCATTCTGGAAGGAGAATAGGACATCGAGGCCTTGCCACGGTCCGAATACCTGAGTGTTCTTCTGGGGTTCGCTTGTTGGTGCTCGTCGCGGAAAACTTGACCACGATAACTCCATCATAGCCAGATCGACGAAGAAGTGTTCAAACCACTCTGTAGCCGCTTCGCTGCTGGCGAGACACCGGCATGACGCCAGTCGAACTTCCCGATAAGTGTCACGAGGATCTCCAGTTCCTTACTTCAGGGTAGTAAACGAATGGTGGGCAGCCGGGGGGAGTGGCGTGCAACACCATTCAAAGTCGTCATCCACGACGACAGGTTCTGGACTCGGGCCAATCGATGATTTGAGTTGGATTCGGGGAAATGGAGCAAGGACCAGAACCCAACTGACCGATATACATTTGGTAACAAAAACTCCTGTGATGTCTGCTTGCAGTTTATCGGTTCTGCGATTGGTTGCGCGGCAACGAACGCCGCTATCGGAAAGGGTGAATTGCCCAGCTGATTGTCAGCGGAAGCGTCGCAGGTACGACCATTTCTTCGCAGGAAACACCGGCGAGAGTCCCGGAATGACTGTCACTCTTTCGGCCGTCTCGCAAGCTGTTACTTCCCTGTTAGAAAACCACGAGCCGAGTGCTGGTGACTCTTCAATACCTGTCTTGCGGAACGACTATCGCCACCTATTCCGGGAGATAAAAATCGGATTTCGGTTGCCTGTGCGGGGACGAGTCCCTGAGCTTGGCGATTTTGGATGGGTTTCGATGTCGAACGATGACGACGTCGTAGGCGTCGTCCGATGCGATTGACCCCCCAACGCTGCTGATGCCTGTGACGAGATGGCCGGCGTTTTCGCTTCCGATGAACACCATTGACGCGTCTTCTCTCTTGGCCAGCTTGCGAATGGCTTTCGCGACAGCCCCAGCCGGCGCGTATCGATCACGACCGTATGTCGAAAATCAGAACTCGGACACAGGTCCATCACCTGTTCGTGTAGCGAGGTGACGACTGTCTCTAGGTCGAATTCCTCGTTTGGCTTGAGCCAGTCGCGTTCCCGAGCGTATTTCGCATTCCCTTTCCGGATGACGCTGACGGCCAACACGTCCTCCTCGAAGACTGTGCCGAACTCCGTCGCCCGGACGAGTGCTGCCTCAGCCAGTTCGGAGCCGTCGAACGGCACAACGAGTGTCATGTGCCGACTATTGGGGCGGAAGACAAGTAACATTCCCTCCATTCTTACAACGCGAGAAGGGACGCTAGGGGCCAGTACCGGATCCAGACCCGAGAGCACCCACACGTAGAACGGTCGTCCATCAACTCCCGAGGGACAACCGTTCGTCGCCCATCCGCTTGCCCTGCGCAACGAGCCGCTCTCCGTAGTCGGTCCGGGCCTCGTCCCAAGACGCCAGTGCGCCTCCAAGCGAACTGTGGCGGCCGAGGGGCAGCCTTGAGTTCAACGGCGTCACTGGCCGCCTTTGCAGTGCCGGCAGCAGTATGCGGTCGCGCGACGAACGCCGCATCACCCAGCAGACAGGCCCTGCCGACTGTCATCTGGGGGCTCTGGAGATCGTAAATCGCCTGCACAAAGGGGGTTGCTGTTGTTGCAACGAGGTCGGCAAACACAGGTGGCAGTATCTCGGTCGCCCGCTCACGCTGGCGAGTTTCGACGGGATCTTGGAGCTGTCCCGGTGAGACGCTGAACTGGTGGTTCGTGCCAGTCGTGTCTGTGAAGACAGTCTCACGCTCTCGCCCGGAGAGTGTGTCGTACCAGACCCAGTTGAGACGGCGGTCTCCGGGGGCTGTGCTGCCGTCTCCACCGGGGATGAAGTACGCGAGAATAAGCATTCGTTCCCCCTGATAAAACGTGAAACGGCCATCGAACGCGTCGATGACTGTGTCCGAAAGGTCTGCTTCCGGGACGACACCACGCCAGGCGACGTAGTCGGCAAACGTAGCCTCGGTGTCGGGAAACAGCTGCTCACGTGCTGTGGACTGCCCGCCGTCGGCAGCGACGACCAGCTCTGTGGTAGTCTGCTCCCCATCGGCGAATCGAACCGTGCCGTCTGTGGCCCTGATTCCCGTGACCGTCCGGCCGGTGTGGTACCGGTCATCCGGGAACGCTGCCCGCAACTGTCGGTAGACCGCGTCCCAAGACGTAAACACCATCGAATCCGCTTTTGACGTCCGAACATCGCCGTTAGCAGTCAGAAAGCGACGTTCACTGGCTCGGGTGGTTATGTTTGTCGGGTCGACGATGTCGTGACGTGAGAGGAACTGGCGAATTGATTGTTGGGCGACGATGCCGCCGCCGCGGCTTCGGAGGGTGCCAGTCGATTGCTCGGCGATAGTTACGTCGTGGCCTGCACTGTCGAGAGCGATGCCGGTAAACAGGCCGCCCATCGACCCGCCGGAGATGGTAACAGACACGGAATCGGCTGGTTCGTTGGCGAGGTCTTGGGACACAGACCTCTTCAGCGCCTGCCGTATGAAAGGCCACTGGTTTGCCGGGCAGTGACACGCTCGCTCCCGGATATCAGCTCTGTGCGGCTCTAGTGACGCTTTTGTGATGATTTCGCTGTAAATCGTTCTGCTACGGACTCGCGGCGGTGACATCGAACCGAGTCGGACTATTAATGTCAGTCTACACTAAACACGACGTATGCGAGTCGCGGCAGTCGGAATCGGCGGCGCTGGGGGCCGGATCGTTGAGCGGCTGTGGCAGGACAACAAACGCCGCGATACGACGTATCTCGGGGCGGCCTGTGCCATCGATACGGACACCGAAGCGCTCGACGAACTCGACGCACTCCCGGACGACCGGCGGTATACCTTTGGACTCTCCGAAACAAATGGGACTGGGACGAACGGGGACCGGACGACTGGCACCGCCGCCATCGAAGACGAACGGCTCGAAGTACGACGGGCGCTAGACCAACTGGTAACGAGCGACATCGACGCCATCCTTCTCGTGGCCGGGCTTGCTGGCGGGACGGGCAGTGGCACTACGGCCCACATCGCTGCCGCACTCCGAGAGATTTACACGATTCCCGTCTACTGTCTATCGGTGTTGCCTGCCGGCAGGGACAACGGAGCAGCCACAAACACGCTCCAAGCACTCCGGGCGCTGGAAGCGACCGTCGACGGGCAGATACTGTTCGACAACGACGTGTGGCTTGGGAGTGGGCAGACCGGTCGAGGCAGCCACCGAGACGCTGAACGAGACCGTTGTGACGCGGCTGGGTGCGTTATTCGCAGCTGGTGAGGCGACGGCAGCCGATGCTGTGGGCCAGAGTGTCGTCGACGCCAGTGAGATAATCAATACCTTCTCAGACTCGGGTTTCACAACGCTTGGCTATGCCAGTCAGGAACTGCAAGCGAACGATGGCCGCGATAACGGGACAGTTATAGACCAGCTCAGGAACCGTTTTCTCGGCGGCGAATCCGAGGATGTCGATGAAATCGAGGCATACAACGCCGTCGAGACGACACTTCGCCGAGCGGTGCGTGGCAAACTGACGGCGGAGTGCGAACTAGATTCAGCCGACAGGGCTCTGGCCGTGTTTGCCGGGCCACCCGCGTGGTTGATTCGGGATGCCGTTACAGACGGTCGGCGATGGCTCACGGAGGAACTCCAGTCACCGGAGGTTCGGAGCGGTGATATGCCCACGCCCGACCGGGACACGTTGTCGGTACTGGTCGTGCTTAGCGGCGTCACAGAACTCCCGCGCCTGACGGAACTCAAAACGCTGGTCGAAGACTCAAGATGAGGAGACTGCATTTGTACCAACTGGAGGGGACTCCAGTTAATCCTGCTTCTACCTGAGAGGCAGCAAATCTCACCCAGCAACGTCGGTGGCCCCGCCGATGGGACCAAGACGGCCGGCCTTTACTGTGGACGAGCAATGTAGATGCTCGGGTAGAGCGACCCCTATCCGGCGAGGTCACTGCTGGAGAGATAGCCAGCATAAACCCCTTCGTCGGCAAGGTAGAAGCCCTCCATGTCTCTGGTGGGCAACTACGGACCCTCTTGATGCGGCCTTCCGTCCCCACCGCGACGACGGACGGCTCTGGCATGGCGACGACAGCGGGATGACCGTTGAGTTCGATTCTGAGACTGGACGGCTAATCAGTGTGGCAGTCAACGGCCAGAATCTGGAAGTCAGTCGAGAGTACAGACTCGCAACCAACTCCTCCGTCACAGCCAGCGATGACTGGCCGATTCCACACGAAGCAACCGCCGATTCGTTCGGTCCCCCGTTCAAGATCGCCGCAGACTACGCTCGCGAAGAGGGTATCACTGTCCGAGTAGGGGGACGACTCCGAGACTGCTGACTAGTTCTCGTTATGGATGGTCCCTTCTGTACTGCCTCCATCAGGCACCGACTGGCTTAGAACTACCCTGTAGTAACCAACAATACTTGCTAGCAACAGGCCTTGTTTAGACTCTTTCATAGACTGCCCCTATTCAGTCGATGTTCGGGCGCAAGGATGGCCACAGAGACGTTTCCGCCTGCGTCTCTCGTGGCATAGATGTCACTGCTGGTGAATACCTTCTTAACGGTACGAAGTAAATGACCGCGCATGGGACTGCGCTGTGAGCTATTTGGACACGACTTCGGGGAGTCGACGATAGAGAAGTCGTATGACGAAGGCAAGCGCGGCACTGTTCTGACTGTTCGGGAATACAGGTCTTGCAAGCGCTGTGAGCATATCTGGGATATCTCTGAGAACCAAGGCCTGATATCGACCATAGAAGACTCGAAAGCAAATAGCGAGGAGTCGGATGACGTCGAACACAGAACCGAAACCAAGCGGCAAACGGGGGTGGGAGAGCATGCAGAGGACAGGGCTGAAGCGACAGACCCGATGCAGGCGACGGACGAACCGGAACCGACCGATACGCCCGCATCGACGGTGACCGTGTCAGACAACGTGGCAGAACCATCTCCAGATGCGGAGGCGAGTGGCGAGCCATCAGCGGCGACCGAATCGGCGCGTCTGGAGACGACCGATGACGCCGTGATACTGCCTGCGTCAGAGACACAAGAACCGGATGACGACAACTACACGCCGCCGAATAGTGACGGTGCAGTCATCATTGATGATGCTGCTACAGGCACGGCAGACTCGTCGTCTGAAACCCCCGAAAAATCGGATACTGGCAACGGTCGAGACGGGCATTCGCATACGGCGGCCCACTCAAAACATACTACAAGCGACTCGGTTCCGACGTATCAGTGTCCAAGGTGTGGGTTCGAGCTCCCCGTGAGTAAATCGTCGTTCTTTACCGGTGATGTGTGCCCACAGTGTCGGTCGGCTACCTCGAGGACGTAGCGGATAGTGAGTCGTCGTCGCCCGATGCGGCGTAACTTCGTGGAGAGGTGGTCGATGTCAGCCGGTATTTTCGCGACTAGAGTCCGTTCAGTAGTTTTGAAACAGTAGTTTTCGGACGTCGTCTTTCGTCCGTGCGCTTACCGTGGAACCGTCGGGGAGTGTGACTTCGTATGGTTCGTCATTCTCGTCTGATCGGGTCCACTTCTCGTCATGTTCGGTTAACAAGCGGTTGGCAGCGGAAAGAGTGTCACTCGGAGTGTCGTCAGGTGCCTCGGTCGACTCGGCCGCGTCGGAGCTTTCGGTGGTGTCGGGCGACGAACTGGTCTGTGTCGACGTACTGTTCTGTGCGACGCCGTCGTCTGGCATGTCCCCTGCCCTAGTTGGGTTGGCGGCCGCCTCACCCTCATCCCCTTCGTTCGCTCTTTGTTCAGGTTCGATATCCGCGAGGCGAGCCGCAAGTTCACTCGTTCCAAGTGCTGAGAGGAGTTTCCCTCGCATCTCGTCGGCCTCAATACCGCTCCCGGGAACTTCCGGCACCTCAGACGCAATGTGTTGGAGCTCCGGATACTCAGCCGAGGCAATACGCTCGTAGTCGGTACGGCCTATGCCTTGCTCGTCTTCGAGCTTGTCCGGCGGTGTGTATGTGTCGAGGAGGTAGTCAACGACATCTTGCGTGCGAATATGACCGTATGTCTCGATGAATGCGTCTTCAAGATCATCCTTAACCGATGCCAAATCCGCCTGTTGCGTGTCTGTAATCTCGATCTCCGGCATTGCCTCCACCATCGGTCGCCCATCTCATAACTCGTTCCCTAAACGGCGAGAACTGACGGAACCATTGTATAGGAGAGACACGCATAGTGTAGTATGCGGTGTCCCCGCTGCGACTCCGACCTCAGCACGTATACGCTTGCGACCGCCGACCAGACAGCGATCGTCTGTGAATCGTGCGGCTTCGCGGACATCTCTGCGTCGCATCACAACGAGGCATCCCCTCCAGAGTCATGGGAATTCGCTCTCGCTCGTTTCAACCAGCATCCTGATTCTAACCTCGGTAAACCCGAAAATACTGGCCGTACACCCAGCGTTCCGATTCCAGAAAGGGACGAGCCCACAGACCGACCAGAGTTCTCGCTTGAACAGGCTGGTGTCGCGGTGGGTGTCTCTTTAGGGTCTGACGTGAACAAGCTCCGACAGGATGCCGCTGACGAACTGAACCGCGTTATCGACGAGAGGGAAACTGAACAGCGCAGAGCGGTTACAGCCAAATGCGACGAGAGCGACGAAAACAGTCAAAATACGGAAACTGAAGCCGATAAAAACGGGGCAGAAACCGAGTAGCCTCCGACGTCGGTTGTATTACCTGAAACGAGGACCAGTAGTGTATCCCGACTGACGCCGGTGAACCGTGCTTCTATTCGAGACCAACCGTTACTCGGCGGTGGTGTCAGGTTCTTCGGTCTGCTCGCTTTGCCCCTCGCGCTCTTCTTCCGACCGCGCTGCGACGAGTGCACCCTGTGCGACACTATATAGTGGATTCTCGGCTTGGCGGACGTCACTGATCGAGAACGGTATCTCAGATTCGTTGATCCGTTCGGCAAACAGCTCTTCGAAGCCGTCAGGACTGGATGTCCCACCAGTCACGACGACCGGGACATCTAGTCCCTCCTCGACATCTTCCTCATCGACCTCACTGATGATGTTTTCGATGACATAGTCGAGCAGATTGTCGTAATAGATACTCAGCGCACCTTCGATACCGCCGACGTCCGTCTCGAAATTGAGCGCGAAGTCTTCTTCTTTAACGGAGGTAACCTTATCTACGGGTGTGCCTGTTGCCTGTGCAGCCTGCTCGTCGATCCAGTCGCCACCACGTGCGATAGAGAACTTCATTACGGGGACCGCATAGTATGACAGACAAACGTTGGTCATTCCGGCGCCAAAGCTGATACCGAGTCCGGTGAACTCACGATTTGCAAGCTCGGAGTAGATGACGGCCATCCCTTCATTGATCGGTTCTGGGCTGTAGCCCATATCAGTGAGCAGGGATTCGATCGTCTTCTGATGATACAGTGTCGAGACATCGGCATCGATTGGGTCCGCAGGAACCGAGAAAAACAGGCGCTCGTTCGGGAACTCCGGCTGTCCCACCACCTGTTCAGTAATGAGCTTAATCATCGGGATCGCTGATTGCTCGTCGCTTGAGAGTATCCCGGCTTGCATCGGGCGGCGTGTCTCCTCACTGAAGATGTTCGCGAAATTCAGGGCGTCATCGCCAACGATGTAGACCCGGTCATCCTTGCGGATGTGGAGAACATCACTTCTCGACAGCATCTGTTCGGCCATGTCGCTGTAGTCAATTTCGACGAAAGAGTTCCGCTGCTGCACGAATACCGTCTCGTTACCGTCTTGACGTGCAGACAGGAGGTTCATCGTACCGACATCGAGACCTTGGGGCATACAGTTGTATTCCTCCCACCAAGTTGAAAAAACTATCCTGTTTTGTTCCAACAAGTAACCTTTTATTTATGAAAACTCAGATTGACTGACTCGTAGGGACATAATAATACGATCACACTCACGCAACGAGAGAAGCACAGCGGAGTGTCTGTGGAGGAGTTCAGTCCGCTTATTCAAAAAACCATGACCGAAGACGACTAACAATGCCTTGTTGCTCTTTGACACCGGTTTCCACATCGTCATCTTCGCCCTGCTCATTTCGAAACTGCGTGAGAGCGTTGACCTGATCTTCGGTGCCGGCGCTTCGCTCAGTCTTTGATTGGCCACCCTGTAGCTGCCTGAGCCCATCCACCGCGTCATCAACATCATTGCTGTCGGCTCGGGTCGTGGTTGCCTCAGAATTCTCGATAGCCGTCCGATCGAGGTCCGAGTCCGTTTCTGGCATATCCAGATTTAACCGCTTAGTTTTGGGCTGCTGTTCGACGCCACCCCACGATAGTTCCGCCCCTTCTAGTGCCTGTTCGATATCGTTGTCCACATCTGCTTTGCTGACAGACTCAGACTCGCTCTCGGCCGACTCAACCGGTTCAGTTGACTCGCCTGTGCTTGTCGCTTTCTCGAGGTAGTGTGCAACCAGCGCCGCCCCTGTCGAGGCCGCAAGCATGACCAGCCCAGTGGCGTAAACGCTGATTGTCCAGACGCTACCGTTGATTCCGCCACTATTCGTCCATCCATACGGAAAGACATCAACCAGAATTATGGTTGCGGCGAGACAGAATAACGTGCCAGCGGCACTAACGATCCGAGTTTTGAAACCGACCGGGAGGAGCACGACGACGCTCAACAGCACGGAGGGCAGTCCGATGAACCCGACGACGAGCGCAACCTCACGAATCTGCCAGTACAGTGTGCTCCCGGATTCTAGAACGTTACTGTACAGAAAGAGGCAGAATCCGACGATGGCAAGCGTGACCCCAGCGAAGAAGAGGCCAAATCCAACATAGATGTCTCGCTCTTTGGCTGGTTCACCGACATATTCGCGATAAAGCGATGTAAGCGTGTCACGATAGCCCGACACGGGATCGGCAGACTCGGGGGACCTGTCCGATGTAGATGCAGAGCTCATTCAATTTGTTATTTCGTTCGGATGGGTGTTAAAGATAGGCTTACCCTATCTCGTTCAATCCTGCCTGCAAGGGGGAGGGGAAGATGCAACACGCTGGTTCAGGTACGCGAGGGAGTCACTCCTTCCTTGATTGTGATCCCTTCGTTCTGAATGTGGATGAAAATAGTCTGTTCGGGTTCATCAGAGACTGTCACGGTAGCGACTGATTCGTGTTGTTGATCGAGAACGGCTTTAACCTTGTAGCAGCCAGCCTGTAGCAAGTTGACCGAACAGCCGGACTGGCCTGACAAGAGCTGATAGTGTGCCGTATGACAACACACTTTGTTGTCGTCGTATATTTCTATGCCGATATCACGCTTGGTATCCGTGGTGTTTCTGACGTGGAGGTCTTCACGCGCCAGACGCCACTGTTCACTGGTCGTCGAGAGAAGCTTACGACTGCTGGAGGGCATGTCGACATTGTACCTATGCTGCAGTTACGAATATGTCTTTTGGATGGACAGTACTTTCCCATGTCACTAATATAATACACATGTAATATTAATATGAAATGGTCTTCAAATGATACTTATTCAGGTCTAATCTGGTAACTTATTTCTCAAATATCTCGGAAGCACAAGAAGCTAAATAACAGTGCAGAGCACACGAAACTGGGGCGTCGATGTCAGGGTGTCACCCACAGACGCACAACACGCCTCCGTGACTACAAATACGTAGCAACGCCCCACCGGAGCGACCGTCGTCTCTGGGGGCGGCCGTACAAGGATTGGTCAATATGGTTCGACGGACTGCATAGACAGCCCTCTCAGTGGCCGGGTCGCCCGCACGAACCGGCTACCTAATGACAGGTTCAACCGGTAGTTACTGACCGGAGAAGCCTCCTTGGGAGTGGCTACGCTGTCGCATCAGTGGCGAACCGTCGCCGACAGCGACGACTCTGTCCTCGACTCGCGGCGTTCAACCAACATCGATGACTCATCACGACAGAACAAGTGAATCAGGTCAGGTTAACCGGTAATGCTCTGTGAGGTCTTGATAGTGTGTATGCGACACATATCCTGTGTGACGGCTGAACACGGCCGGTTCGAGACCGTCCATTTATATACTCCCCTCCCATCGGATATGATGCGAAGGTCGCACCGGGCAGCGAGCCCGGGTCGACACGCTCGGGTGGCCACCTAGGTCGGCCGAGCTACGAGAAATTCTCGCCTTCCCTTCTGGGGTTGGCGAGGTTTCATCCCATGAGGATTCCACCCCTGCGGTCCGCCGTCAAGATGGAATCTGATGTGAGCCCACGGACCCATGCAGTAGTCAACACTGGCGTAGGAACCAGTGTGTTAGCTTCCGACGGAGTGCAACCACTTCCGCCGCTGATGTATATCAGCACATTCCGGTTGATCCTGCCGGAGGCCATTGCTATCGGAGTCCGATTTAGCCATGCTAGTTGCACGAGTTTAGACTCGTAGCATATAGCTCAGTAACACGTGGCCAAACTACCCTACAGACCGCGATAACCTCGGGAAACTGAGGCCAATAGCGGATATTACTCTCAGGCTGGAGTGCCGAGAGTGAGAACGTTTCCGGCGCTGTAGGATGTGGCTGCGGCCGATTAGGTAGATGGTGGGGTAACGGCCCACCATGCCGATAATCGGTACAGGTTGTGAGAGCAAGAGCCTGGAGACGGTATCTGAGACAAGATACCGGGCCCTACGGGGCGCAGCAGGCGCGAAACCTTTACACTGCACGACAGTGCGATAGGGGGACTCCGAGTGTGAGGGCATATAGCCCTCGCTTTTCTGTACCGTAAGGTGGTACAGGAACAAGGACTGGGCAAGACCGGTGCCAGCCGCCGCGGTAATACCGGCAGTCCAAGTGATGGCCGATATTATTGGGCCTAAAGCGTCCGTAGCTTGCTGTGTAAGTCCATTGGGAAATCGACCAGCTCAACTGGTCGGCGTCGGTGGAAACTACACAGCTTGGGGCCGAGAGACTCAACGGGTACGTCCGGGGTAGGAGTGAAATCCTGTAATCCTGGACGGACCACCAATGGGGAAACCACGTTGAGAGACCGGACCCGACAGTGAGGGACGAAAGCCAGGGTCTCGAACCGGAATTAGATACCCGGGTAGTCCTGGCTGTAAACAATGCTCGCTAGGTATGTCACGCGCCATGAGCACGTGATGTGCCGTAGTGAAGACGATAAGCGAGCCGCCTGGGAAGTACGTCCGCAAGGATGAAACTTAAAGGAATTGGCGGGGGAGCACCACAACCGGAGGAGCCTGCGGTTTAATTGGACTCAACGCCGGACATCTCACCGGTCCCGACAGTAGTAATGACAGTCAGGTTGACGACTTTACTCGACGCTACTGAGAGGAGGTGCATGGCCGCCGTCAGCTCGTACCGTGAGGCGTCCTGTTAAGTCAGGCAACGAGCGAGACCCACACTTCTAGTTGCCAGCAACACCCTGCGGTGGTTGGGTACACTAGGAGGACTGCCATTGCTAAAATGGAGGAAGGAATGGGCAACGGTAGGTCAGTATGCCCCGAATGGACCGGGCAACACGCGGGCTACAATGGCTATGACAGTGGGATGCAACGCCGAGAGGCGAAGCTAATCTCCAAACGTAGTCGTAGTTCGGATTGCGGGCTGAAACCCGCCCGCATGAAGCTGGATTCGGTAGTAATCGCGTGTCAGAAGCGCGCGGTGAATACGTCCCTGCTCCTTGCACACACCGCCCGTCAAAGCACCCGAGTGGGGTCCGGATGAGGCCGTCATGCGACGGTCGAATCTGGGCTCCGCAAGGGGGCTTAAGTCGTAACAAGGTAGCCGTAGAGGAATCTGCGGCTGGATCACCTCCTACTGACCGGGATCAGGGCTTTGCCCTGACCCACCTACATTGACTGGTGACCACAAGTCACCGCGAGTCGGTAAGCGCCGACTACTGCATGGGCCCGCTGGGCTCACACGACCTATCCGAGGCGGATATCCCCTCACGGGGATGTCGGGTGCAACTCCCGACGGGTCCGTACTTCGTACCACCGCCGAATCCGTCCCCTTAAGTGTGGGACGGGCGTTCGAGTGTGGTACGACGACAGATGCACCAAGCCGGGTGAAACCGCGCTTGGGAAGGGTCCGATCGCCCACCATCTCCACCTTGGGGGCGAGAATGAAACCGTGTGTACGTGCGATCCAGGCGTCCACTGGACTCGTTCAGTTGAACGAGTCACAACGACGTTGGCTACTATGCCAGCTGGTGGATTGCTCGGCTCAGGCGCTGATGAAGGACGTGCCAAGCTGCGATAAGCCATGGGGAGCCCGCACGGAGGCGAAGAACCATGGATTTCCGAATGAGAATCTCTCTAACAATTGCTTCGCGCAATGAGGAACCCCGAGAACTGAAACATCTCAGTATCGGGAGGAAAAGAAACGCAATGTGATGTCGTCAGTAACCGCGAGTGAACGCGATACAGCCCAAACCGAAGCCCTCACGGGCAATGTGGTGTCAGGGCTACCTCTCATCAGCCGACCGTCTCGAGGAAGTCTCTTGGAACAGAGCGTGATACAGGGTGACAACCCCGTATTCGAGACCAGTAGGCTGTGCGGTAGTGCCAGAGTAGCGGGGGTTGGATATCCCTCGCGAATAACGCAGGCATCGACTGCGAAGGCTAAACACAACCTGAGACCGATAGTGAACAGTAGTGAACGAACGCTGCAAAGTACCCTCAGAAGGGAGGCGAAATAGAGCATGAAATCAGTTGGCGATCGAGCGACAGGGCATACAAGGTCCCATGACGAATGAGGGAGACGCGAGTCTCCAGTAAGACTCACGGGAAGCCGATGTTCTGTCGTACGTTTTGAAAAACGAGCCAGGGAGTGTGTCTGTATGGCAAGTCTAACCGGAGTATCCGGGGAGGCACAGGGAAACCGACATGGCCGCAGGGCTTTGCCCGAGGGCCGCCGTCTTCAAGGGCGGGGAGCCATATGGACACGACCCGAATCCGGACGATCTACGCATGGACAAGATGAAGCGTGCCGAAAGGCACGTGGAAGTCTGTTAGAGTTGGTGTCCTACAATACCCTCTCGTGATCTATGTGTAGGGGTGAAAGGCCCATCGAGTCCGGCAACAGCTGGTTCCAATCGAAACATGTCGAAGCATGACCTCCGCCGAGGTAGTCTGTGGGGTAGAGCGACCGATTGGTGTGTCCGCCTCCGAGAGGAGTCGGCACACCTGTCAAACTCCAAACCTACAGACGCTGTTTGACGGGGATTCCGGTGCGCGGGGTAAGCCTGTGTACCAGGAGGGGAACAACCCAGAGATAGGTTAAGGTCCCCAAGTGTGGATTAAGTGTAATCCTCTGAAGGTGGTCTCGAGCCCTAGACAGCCGGGAGGTGAGCTTAGAAGCAGCTACCTCTAAGAAAAGCGTAACAGCTTACCGGCCGAGGTTTGAGGCGCCCAAAATGATCGGGACTCAAATCCACCACCGAGACCTGTCCGTACCACTGATACTGGTAATCGAGTAGATTGGCGCTCGCATTGGGTGGAAGCAGGGATGAGAATTCCTGTGGACCGATGCGTGACGAAAATCCTGGCCATAGTAGCAGCGATAGTCGGGTGAGAACCCCGACGGCCTAATGGATAAGGGTTCCTCAGCACTGCTGATCAGCTGAGGGTTAGCCGGTCCTAAGTCTCACCGCAACTCGACTGAGACGAAATGGGAAACGGGTTAATATTCCCGTGCCATCATGCAGTGAAAGTTGACGCCCTGGGGTCGATCACGCCGGGCTTTCGCCCGGTCGAACCGTCAAACTCCGTGGAAACCGTAATGGTACGAAGCGGACGAACGGCGGCATAGGGAAACGTGATTCAACCTGGGGCCCATGAAAAGACGAGCATGATGTCCGTACCGAGAACCGACACAGGTGTCCATGGCGGCGAAAGCCAAGGCCTGTCGGGAGCAACCAACGTTAGGGAATTCGGCAAGTTAGTCCCGTACCTTCGGAAGAAGGGATGCCTGCTCCGGAACGGAGCAGGTCGCAGTGACTCGGAAGCTCGGACTGTCTAGTAACAACATAGGTGACCGCAAATCCGCAAGGACTCGTACGGTCACTGAATCCTGCCCAGTGCAGGTATCTGAACACCTCGTACAAGAGGACGAAGGACCTGTCAACGGCGGGGGTAACTATGACCCTCTTAAGGTAGCGTAGTACCTTGCCGCATCAGTAGCGGCTTGCATGAATGGATTAACCAGAGCTTCACTGTCCCAACGTTGGGCCCGGTGAACTGTACATTCCAGTGCGGAGTCTGGAGACACCCAGGGGGAAGCGAAGACCCTATGGAGCTTTACTGCAGGCTGTCGCTGAGACGTGGTCGCCGATGTGCAGCATAGGTAGGAGACATTACACAGGTACCCGCGCTAGCGGGCCACCGAGTCAACAGTGAAATACTACCCGTCGGTGACTGCGACTCTCACTCCGGGAGGAGGACACCGATAGCCGGGCAGTTTGACTGGGGCGGTACGCGCTCGAAAAGATATCGAGCGCGCCCTATGGCTATCTCAGCCGGGACAGAGACCCGGCGAAGAGTGCAAGAGCAAAAGATAGCTTGACAGTGTTCTTCCCAACGAGGAACGCTGACGCGAAAGCGTGGTCTAGCGAACCAATTAGCCTGCTTGATGCGGGCAATTGATGACAGAAAAGCTACCCTAGGGATAACAGAGTCGTCACTCGCAAGAGCACATATCGACCGAGTGGCTTGCTACCTCGATGTCGGTTCCCTCCATCCTGCCCGTGCAGAAGCGGGCAAGGGTGAGGTTGTTCGCCTATTAAAGGAGGTCGTGAGCTGGGTTTAGACCGTCGTGAGACAGGTCGGCTGCTATCTACTGGGTGTGTAATGGTGTCTGACAAGAACGACCGTATAGTACGAGAGGAACTACGGTTGGTGGCCACTGGTGTACCGGTTGTTCGAGAGAGCACGTGCCGGGTAGCCACGCCACACGGGGTAAGAGCTGAACGCATCTAAGCTCGAAACCCACTTGGAAAAGAGACACCGCAGAGGTCCCGCGTACAAGACGCGGTCGATAGACTCGGGGTGTGCGCGTCGAGGTAACGAGACGTTAAGCCCACGAGCACTAACAGACCAAAGCCATCATTCATACGCACTGTGACTCATTCACCGACGATTTAACTCGTCGCTGAACGAGTCCAGGCGCAAACTGGATCGCACGTAATCACACGGTGGAGAGTTGATCGAGACTGGTACTTTCGCGGTTCGACTCCGCGACTCGACGTTAGGCGGCCACAGCGGTGGGGTTGCCTCCCGTACCCATCCCGAACACGGAAGATAAGCCCACCAGCGTTCCGGGGAGTACTGGAGTGCGCGAGCCTCTGGGAAACGCGGTTCGCCGCCACCATTCATACCTATCATAGCTCACTCAGGAGAGTCATCTCTCCCGAGTGGGCTTTCTGTATTCACACAGAGCGACAGTTCTCAACGAGCTAGTCACACAGGAGACACGAGCCAGCGGCAGTATTAGCCGCGGTCGCTCCGGTATCTGCTAGCGGATATGAACTATTAATACTCCAACGGCGCCGAGTTAATACATGGGCGTTGTAAGTATCTCGATGCCGGATGAACTGGAAGAGCGAATCGACACGTTCGCCGACGAACACGGGTACACGGGTCGCAGTGAGGTTGTACGGGAAGCGGTCCGGAATCTGATGGGGGAGTTCGAGGACAAGCGACTGGAGGACCGCGAATTGATGGCCATCGTCACAGTGCTGTTCGACTACGAGACGACGACCGTCGAGGAGAAGATGATGCATCTCCGCCACGATCACGAGTCTATCGTCGCGTCGAACTTCCACAGCCACGTCGGCGACCGGTACTGCATGGAACTGTTCGTGCTGGAGGGCCAACTGGAGGACATCTCAGCGTTCGTCGGCAAAGTTCGAGCCACGAAGGACACGCTGTCGGTGGATTACTCGGTGCTGCCGGTCGACGACATCAACATGTTCTCATGAAACGGCGTCGACGGCGGAAAACCCTGCCGCGTGTCGGGAGTCCACGAACCGTTTGGGACCTTCAGTAGGCGTTTAAGTCGGGCCCACGTAGCCGACGGCGATGAAAGACTCTATTCTCGATACGATCGGGTCCCCGCTGGTGTCGGTTCGCGCGCCGGAAGGGGCGACGGTCGCAGCGAAGATCGAGTCGTTCAACCCTGGTGGGTCTGCCAAGGACCGACCGGCGAAGTACATGATCGACGACGCCGAGCGAAACGGATCGCTCGAACCGGGAGATACGCTCGTCGAACCGACGAGTGGGAACACCGGCATCGGAATGGCGATGGTCGGGGCGACGAAAGGGTACGATGTGGTACTGGTGATGCCATCCTCGAAGTCGCCCGAGCGCCGCCAGATAATGAAGGGATGTGCAGAGATCGAACTGGTCGAGGGCGATATTTCTGACGCGAAAGAGCGCGCGGACGAGCTGTGCGACCGTGACGACTACGTCCAGCTGCGGCAGTTCGAGAACCCAGCGAACCCGAAGGCACACTACGAGACGACGGGGCAGGAGATACGCGAACAGGTGGGCGACCGGACTGTCGACGCGCTGGTCGCGGGCGTCGGTACCGGTGGCACACTCACCGGGACCGGCCGTCGGCTGCGTGAGGCGTTCCCTGAGATGGATATTGTCGCGGTCGAACCGGCGGACAACGCCGTCCTTTCCGGGATGGAACCGGGCACTGGCGAGGACAGCTTCCAAGGGATGGGGCCGGGTTCGTCAGCGACAATCTGGATACCGACCTGCTGGACGACGTGCTGACGGTCGAGCTCTCGGATGCGGAAGACGAGTGCCGTCGACTCGCTCACGAGGAGGGCATCCTCGTCGGCCAGTCCTCTGGCGCGTCGAACCTCGCTGCGCGCGAGGTAGCTGAGCGCCTCGTCGCGGACGGCGTCGAGGACCCGCTTGTTGTCACAGTCTACTGGGACAGCGGCGAGCGGTATATGTCGACCGGAATGTTCGACTGATACAGACTGTTCTGGGCGCGGCGTAACCGAATCAGGCGCCGAACTCCGATTCAGTTACTCTGACGATGAGCGTGTCGTCTACTTCCTGAAGGTCGTACTCCGGAATAGTGTCGCCGGTCCGGGTCAGCAACATCGGGTCGACAAGTTCCGGTGGGCTGTCAGCTTCCATCGTCGCGCCCGGTCCGGGTTCAGATGTGGGTTCTGTGGCCGCTTCCGGCACGTCATCGTCGGTAGCGTCGCTGGTATCGTCTGGTTCGACAATGCCGTACACCGTGAGAAACCGACCGGTATCCTCGGGAGCAACGTCGTCGTCCCGGATCGCCGCGGCGAGGTCCCGCGAAAGCCACTCCGTCTCACTAATCGATGGGTCACGGATGAACGCGGTGTCGGCGAAGCGGACGAGATACCAGTTCAGGTCGTTCAGCAGCGCCACCGCCGCGCCGAGGCTCACAGTGTCGACGGCGATGGTGTTTTCGAATGGCTCCTGCAGGTCGTAGGTTGCGAGTGCGTTCCGTGCGGTCTCGCGAGAGAGAAGTTCGTACCGGAGATTCACGTCCTCGCTCCCGACGAGACAGACCTGCGTCATGGCTCAACCCTGACCCGCCCCGGAAATTTAGCTTTCGATGGGGACGACGACGCGGTCTTGGGCACAGGCTTCGGCGCGCTCAAACAGATCATCGGGTTCGGCCGCCCGAACTGCTTCCAGCGAGGCATTAGTTTCCGGATGTGATGGCGCGACACGGTTGCAACCGGTGTCGATTGTCGAGTCCTCGAAGGTCCCGATGGTTCGCGCGTG
>NZ_RKSM01000004.1 GCF_008729015.1 Haloarcula sp. CBA1129 | reverse complement strand
ATAGTGGATTCTCGGCTTGGCGGACGTCACTGATCGAGAACGGTATCTCAGATTCGTTGATCCGTTCGGCAAACAGCTCTTCGAAGCCGTCAGGACTGGATGTCCCACCAGTCACGACGACCGGGACATCTAGTCCCTCCTCGACATCTTCCTCATCGACCTCACTGATGATGTTTTCGATGACATAGTCGAGCAGATTGTCGTAATAGATACTCAGCGCACCTTCGATACCGCCGACGTCCGTCTCGAAATTGAGCGCGAAGTCTTCTTCTTTAACGGAGGTAACCTTATCTACGGGTGTGCCTGTTGCCTGTGCAGCCTGCTCGTCGATCCAGTCGCCACCACGTGCGATAGAGAACTTCATTACGGGGACCGCATAGTATGACAGACAAACGTTGGTCATTCCGGCGCCAAAGCTGATACCGAGTCCGGTGAACTCACGATTTGCAAGCTCGGAGTAGATGACGGCCATCCCTTCATTGATCGGTTCTGGGCTGTAGCCCATATCAGTGAGCAGGGATTCGATCGTCTTCTGATGATACAGTGTCGAGACATCGGCATCGATTGGGTCCGCAGGAACGAGAAAAACAGGCGCTCGTTCGGGAACTCCGGCTGTCCCACCACCTGTTCAGTAATGAGCTTAATCATCGGGATCGCTGATTGCTCGTCGCTTGAGAGTATCCCGGCTTGCATCGGGCGGCGTGTCTCCTCACTGAAGATGTTCGCGAAATTCAGGGCGTCATCGCCAACGATGTAGACCCGGTCATCCTTGCGGATGTGGAGAACATCACTTCTCGACAGCATCTGTTCGGCCATGTCGCTGTAGTCAATTTCGACGAAAGAGTTCCGCTGCTGCACGAATACCGTCTCGTTACCGTCTTGACGTGCAGACAGGAGGTTCATCGTACCGACATCGAGACCTTGGGGCATACAGTTGTATTCCTCCCACCAAGTTGAAAAAAACTATCCTGTTTTCCAACAAGTAACCTTTTATTTATGAAAACTCAGATTGACTGACTCGTAGGGACATAATAATACGATCACACTCACGCAACGAGAGAAGCACAGCGGAGTGTCTGTGGAGGAGTTCAGTCCGCTTATTCAAAAAACCATGACCGAAGACGACTAACAATGCCTTGTTGCTCTTTGACACCGGTTTCCACATCGTCATCTTCGCCCTGCTCATTTCGAAACTGCGTGAGAGCGTTGACCTGATCTTCGGTGCCGGCGCTTCGCTCAGTCTTTGATTGGCCACCCTGTAGCTGCCTGAGCCCATCCACCGCGTCATCAACATCATTGCTGTCGGCTCGGGTCGTGGTTGCCTCAGAATTCTCGATAGCCGTCCGATCGAGGTCCGAGTCCGTTTCTGGCATATCCAGATTTAACCGCTTAGTTTTGGGCTGCTGTTCGACGCCACCCCACGATAGTTCCGCCCCTTCTAGTGCCTGTTCGATATCGTTGTCCACATCTGCTTTGCTGACAGACTCAGACTCGCTCTCGGCCGACTCAACCGGTTCAGTTGACTCGCCTGTGCTTGTCGCTTTCTCGAGGTAGTGTGCAACCAGCGCCGCCCCTGTCGAGGCCGCAAGCATGACCAGCCCAGTGGCGTAAACGCTGATTGTCCAGACGCTACCGTTGATTCCGCCACTATTCGTCCATCCATACGGAAAGACATCAACCAGAATTATGGTTGCGGCGAGACAGAATAACGTGCCAGCGGCACTAACGATCCGAGTTTTGAAACCGACCGGGAGGAGCACGACGACGCTCAACAGCACGGAGGGCAGTCCGATGAACCCGACGACGAGCGCAACCTCACGAATCTGCCAGTACAGTGTGCTCCCGGATTCTAGAACGTTACTGTACAGAAAGAGGCAGAATCCGACGATGGCAAGCGTGACCCCAGCGAAGAAGAGGCCAAATCCAACATAGATGTCTCGCTCTTTGGCTGGTTCACCGACATATTCGCGATAAAGCGATGTAAGCGTGTCACGATAGCCCGACACGGGATCGGCAGACTCGGGGGACCTGTCCGATGTAGATGCAGAGCTCATTCAATTTGTTATTTCGTTCGGATGGGTGTTAAAGATAGGCTTACCCTATCTCGTTCAATCCTGCCTGCAAGGGGGAGGGGAAGATGCAACACGCTGGTTCAGGTACGCGAGGGAGTCACTCCTTCCTTGATTGTGATCCCTTCGTTCTGAATGTGGATGAAAATAGTCTGTTCGGGTTCATCAGAGACTGTCACGGTAGCGACTGATTCGTGTTGTTGATCGAGAACGGCTTTAACCTTGTAGCAGCCAGCCTGTAGCAAGTTGACCGAACAGCCGGACTGGCCTGACAAGAGCTGATAGTGTGCCGTATGACAACACACTTTGTTGTCGTCGTATATTTCTATGCCGATATCACGCTTGGTATCCGTGGTGTTTCTGACGTGGAGGTCTTCACGCGCCAGACGCCACTGTTCACTGGTCGTCGAGAGAAGCTTACGACTGCTGGAGGGCATGTCGACATTGTACCTATGCTGCAGTTACGAATATGTCTTTTGGATGGACAGTACTTTCCATGTCACTAATATAATACACATGTAATATTAATATGAAATGGTCTTCAAATGATACTTATTCAGGTCTAATCTGGTAACTTATTTCTCAAATATCTCGGAAGCACAAGAAGCTAAATAACAGTGCAGAGCACACGAAACTGGGGCGTCGATGTCAGGGTGTCACCCACAGACGCACAACACGCCTCCGTGACTACAAATACGTAGCAACGCCCCACCGGAAGCGACCGTCGTCTCTGGGGGCGGCCGTACAAGGATTGGTCAATATGGTTCGACGGACTGCATAGACAGCCCTCTCAGTGGCCGGGTCGCCCGCACGAACCGGCTACCTAATGACAGGTTCAACCGGTAGTTACTGACCGGAGAAGCCTCCTTGGGAGTGGCTACGCTGTCGCATCAGTGGCGAACCGTCGCGACAGCGACGACTCTGTCCTCGACTCGCGGGTTCAACCAACATCGATGACTCATCACGACAGAACAAGTGAATCAGGTCAGGTTAACCGGTAATGCTCTGTGAGGTCTTGATAGTGTGTATGCGACACATATCCTGTGTGACGGCTGAACACGGCCGGTTCGAGACCGTCCATTTATATACTCCCCTCCCATCGGATATGATGCGAAGGTCGCACCGGCAGCGAGCCCGGGTCGACACGCTCGGGTGGCCACCAGGTCGGCCGAGCTACGAGAAATTCTTCGCCTTCCCTTCTGGGGTTGGCGAGGTTTCATCCCATGAGGATTCCACCCCTGCGGTCCGCCGTCAAGATGGAATCTGATGTGAGCCCACGGACCCATGCAGTAGTCAACACTGGCGTAGGAACCAGTGTGTTAGCTTCCGACGGAGTGCAACCACTTCCGCCGCTGATGTATATCAGCACATTCCGGTTGATCCTGCCGGAGGCCATTGCTATCGGAGTCCGATTTAGCCATGCTAGTTGCACGAGTTTAGACTCGTAGCATATAGCTCAGTAACACGTGGCCAAACTACCCTACAGACCGCGATAACCTCGGGAAACTGAGGCCAATAGCGGATATTACTCTCAGGCTGGAGTGCCGAGAGTGAGAAACGTTCCGGCGCTGTAGGATGTGGCTGCGGCCGATTAGGTAGATGGTGGGGTAACGGCCCACCATGCCGATAATCGGTACAGGTTGTGAGAGCAAGAGCCTGGAGACGGTATCTGAGACAAGATACCGGGCCCTACGGGGCGCAGCAGGCGCGAAACCTTTACACTGCACGACAGTGCGATAGGGGGACTCCGAGTGTGAGGGCATATAGCCTCGCTTTTCTGTACCGTAAGGTGGTACAGGAACAAGGACTGGGCAAGACCGGTGCCAGCCGCCGCGGTAATACCGGCAGTCCAAGTGATGGCCGATATTATTGGGCCTAAAGCGTCCGTAGCTTGCTGTGTAAGTCCATTGGGAAATCGACCAGCTCAACTGGTCGGCGTCCGGTGGAAACTACACAGCTTGGGGCCGAGAGACTCAACGGGTACGTCCGGGGTAGGAGTGAAATCCTGTAATCCTGGACGGACCACCAATGGGGAAACCACGTTGAGAGACCGGACCCGACAGTGAGGGACGAAAGCCAGGGTCTCGAACCGGATTAGATACCCGGGTAGTCCTGGCTGTAAACAATGCTCGCTAGGTATGTCACGCGCCATGAGCACGTGATGTGCCGTAGTGAAGACGATAAGCGAGCCGCCTGGGAAGTACGTCCGCAAGGATGAAACTTAAAGGAATTGGCGGGGGAGCACCACAACCGGAGGAGCCTGCGGTTTAATTGGACTCAACGCCGGACATCTCACCGGTCCCGACAGTAGTAATGACAGTCAGGTTGACGACTTTACTCGACGCTACTGAGAGGAGGTGCATGGCCGCCGTCAGCTCGTACCGTGAGGCGTCCTGTTAAGTCAGGCAACGAGCGAGACCCACACTTCTAGTTGCCAGCAACACCCCTGCGGTGGTTGGGTACACTAGGAGGACTGCCATTGCTAAAATGGAGGAAGGAATGGGCAACGGTAGGTCAGTATGCCCCGAATGGACCGGGCAACACGCGGGCTACAATGGCTATGACAGTGGGATGCAACGCCGAGAGGCGAAGCTAATCTCCAAACGTAGTCGTAGTTCGGATTGCGGGCTGAAACCCGCCCGCATGAAGCTGGATTCGGTAGTAATCGCGTGTCAGAAGCGCGCGGTGAATACGTCCCTGCTCCTTGCACACACCGCCCGTCAAAGCACCCGAGTGGGGTCCGGATGAGGCCGTCATGCGACGGTCGAATCTGGGCTCCGCAAGGGGGCTTAAGTCGTAACAAGGTAGCCGTAGAGGAATCTGCGGCTGGATCACCTCCTACTGACCGGGATCAGGGCTTTGCCCTGACCCACCTACATTGACTGGTGACCACAAGTCACCGCGAGTCGGTAAGCGCCGACTACTGCATGGGCCCGCTGGGCTCACACGACCTATCCGAGGCGGATATCCCCTCACGGGGATGTCGGGTGCAACTCCCGACGGGTCCGTACTTCGTACCACCGCCGAATCCGTCCCCTTAAGTGTGGGACGGCGTTCGAGTGTGGTACGACGACAGATGCACCAAGCCGGGTGAAACCGCGCTTGGAAGGGTCGATTCGCCACCATCTCCACCTTGGGGGCGAGAATGAAACCGTGTGTACGTGCGATCCAGGCGTCCACTGGACTCGTTCAGTTGAACGAGTCACAACGACGTTGGCTACTATGCCAGCTGGTGGATTGCTCGGCTCAGGCGCTGATGAAGGACGTGCCAAGCTGCGATAAGCCATGGGGAGCCGCACGGAGGCGAAGAACCATGGATTTCCGAATGAGAATCTCTCTAACAATTGCTTCGCGCAATGAGGAACCCCGAGAACTGAAACATCTCAGTATCGGGAGGAAAAGAAAACGCAATGTGATGTCGTCAGTAACCGCGAGTGAACGCGATACAGCCCAAACCGAAGCCCTCACGGGCAATGTGGTGTCAGGGCTACCTCTCATCAGCCGACCGTCTCGAGGAAGTCTCTTGGAACAGAGCGTGATACAGGGTGACAACCCCGTATTCGAGACCAGTAGGCTGTGCGGTAGTGCCAGAGTAGCGGGGGTTGGATATCCCTCGCGAATAACGCAGGCATCGACTGCGAAGGCTAAACACAACCTGAGACCGATAGTGAACAAGTAGTGTGAACGAACGCTGCAAAGTACCCTCAGAAGGGAGGCGAAATAGAGCATGAAATCAGTTGGCGATCGAGCGACAGGGCATACAAGGTCCATGACGAATGAGGGAGACGCGAGTCTCCAGTAAGACTCACGGGAAGCCGATGTTCTGTCGTACGTTTTGAAAAACGAGCCAGGGAGTGTGTCTGTATGGCAAGTCTAACCGGAGTATCCGGGGAGGCACAGGGAAACCGACATGGCCGCAGGGCTTTGCCCGAGGGCCGCCGTCTTCAAGGGCGGGGAGCCATATGGACACGACCCGAATCCGGACGATCTACGCATGGACAAGATGAAGCGTGCCGAAAGGCACGTGGAAGTCTGTTAGAGTTGGTGTCCTACAATACCCTCTCGTGATCTATGTGTAGGGGTGAAAGGCCCATCGAGTCCGGCAACAGCTGGTTCCAATCGAAACATGTCGAAGCATGACCTCCGCCGAGGTAGTCTGTGGGGTAGAGCGACCGATTGGTGTGTCCGCCTCCGAGAGGAGTCGGCACACCTGTCAAACTCCAAACCTACAGACGCTGTTTGACGCGGGGATTCCGGTGCGCGGGGTAAGCCTGTGTACCAGGAGGGAACACCCAGAGATAGGTTAAGGTCCCCAAGTGTGGATTAAGTGTAATCCTCTGAAGGTGGTCTCGAGCCCTAGACAGCCGGGAGGTGAGCTTAGAAGCAGCTACCCTCTAAGAAAAGCGTAACAGCTTACCGGCCGAGGTTTGAGGCGCCCAAAATGATCGGGACTCAAATCCACCACCGAGACCTGTCCGTACCACTGATACTGGTAATCGAGTAGATTGGCGCTCGCATTGGGTGGAAGCAGGGATGAGAATTCCTGTGGACCGATGCGTGACGAAAATCCTGGCCATAGTAGCAGCGATAGTCGGGTGAGAACCCCGACGGCCTAATGGATAAGGGTTCCTCAGCACTGCTGATCAGCTGAGGGTTAGCCGGTCCTAAGTCTCACCGCAACTCGACTGAGACGAAATGGGAAACGGGTTAATATTCCCGTGCCATCATGCAGTGAAAGTTGACGCCCTGGGGTCGATCACGCCGGGCTTTCGCCCGGTCGAACCGTCAAACTCCGTGGAAACCGTAATGGTACGAAGCGGACGAACGGCGGCATAGGAAACGTGATTCAACCTGGGGCCCATGAAAAGACGAGCATGATGTCCGTACCGAGAACCGACACAGGTGTCCATGGCGGCGAAAGCCAAGGCCTGTCGGGAGCAACCAACGTTAGGGAATTCGGCAAGTTAGTCCCGTACCTTCGGAAGAAGGGATGCCTGCTCCGGAACGGAGCAGGTCGCAGTGACTCGGAAGCTCGGACTGTCTAGTAACAACATAGGTGACCGCAAATCCGCAAGGACTCGTACGGTCACTGAATCCTGCCCAGTGCAGGTATCTGAACACCTCGTACAAGAGGACGAAGGACCTGTCAACGGCGGGGGTAACTATGACCCTCTTAAGGTAGCGTAGTACCTTGCCGCATCAGTAGCGGCTTGCATGAATGGATTAACCAGAGCTTCACTGTCCCAACGTTGGGCCCGGTGAACTGTACATTCCAGTGCGGAGTCTGGAGACACCCAGGGGGAAGCGAAGACCCTATGGAGCTTTACTGCAGGCTGTCGCTGAGACGTGGTCGCCGATGTGCAGCATAGGTAGGAGACATTACACAGGTACCCGCGCTAGCGGGCCACCGAGTCAACAGTGAAATACTACCCGTCGGTGACTGCGACTCTCACTCCGGGAGAGGACACCGATAGCCGGGCAGTTTGACTGGGGCGGTACGCGCTCGAAAAGATATCGAGCGCGCCCTATGGCTATCTCAGCCGGGACAGAGACCCGGCGAAGAGTGCAAGAGCAAAAGATAGCTTGACAGTGTTCTTCCCAACGAGGAACGCTGACGCGAAAGCGTGGTCTAGCGAACCAATTAGCCTGCTTGATGCGGGCAATTGATGACAGAAAAGCTACCCTAGGGATAACAGAGTCGTCACTCGCAAGAGCACATATCGACCGAGTGGCTTGCTACCTCGATGTCGGTTCCCTCCATCCTGCCCGTGCAGAAGCGGGCAAGGGTGAGGTTGTTCGCCTATTAAAGGAGGTCGTGAGCTGGGTTTAGACCGTCGTGAGACAGGTCGGCTGCTATCTACTGGGTGTGTAATGGTGTCTGACAAGAACGACCGTATAGTACGAGAGGAACTACGGTTGGTGGCCACTGGTGTACCGGTTGTTCGAGAGAGCACGTGCCGGGTAGCCACGCCACACGGGGTAAGAGCTGAACGCATCTAAGCTCGAAACCCACTTGGAAAAGAGACACCGCAGAGGTCCCGCGTACAAGACGCGGTCGATAGACTCGGGGTGTGCGCGTCGAGGTAACGAGACGTTAAGCCCACGAGCACTAACAGACCAAAGCCATCATTCATACGCACTGTGACTCATTCACCGACGAATTATCTCGTCGCTGACCGAGTCCAGGCGCAAACTGGATCGCACGGACACACGGTGGAGTGTTGATCGAGACTGGTACTTTCACGGTTCGATTCCGTGACTCGACGTTAGGCGGCCATAGCGGTGGGGTTGCCTCCCGTACCCATCCCGAACACGGAAGATAAGCCCACCAGCGTTCCGGGGAGTACTGGAGTGCGCGAGCCTCTGGGAAACGCGGTTCGCCGCCACCATTCATACCTATCATAGCCCACTCAGGAGAGGGATCTCTCTGGAGTGGGCTTTCTGTATTTACACAGAGCGACAGCTACTGCTCCGATGAACCATCAGGCCGACACACTCAGCGACGGGTACTCGACTCTCATCGCGGCTGTTATCGGTTTCAGTGTTGACTTTGATGAGGTGCTGGCTGTCACCGATGCTGTCGACGCCGGCACGTCGGAGCGTTAGTCGACCCGAAGTGACTGGAGGATCGCCACCAGTCCGAGGAGTTCAACCGTCCAGACAGTGCCGACGGCTACGGCGTCCGACACCGGGAACACCCACTCGGCGGTCGTGATCGCGACGAACGAGCCGACAGTCAATAGTGCGAGCCCGACAGCGAGTAACAGCATCGGCCGGCGGTCGTATCGGCGATAGCCCCGGTAGCTTGGACAGCGACAAATCCACCGAGGACGGCCGTCACGCTACTGACCGCTGTCATCGCTGTTGACTGTCCCAGATCGGTCGTCCTGACGGCCACAACGGGGGCGGCGAAACACGGCGAGCGAGCAGGCGGCCGCCCCCGCCACGAGACGCGAACTGACCGCCTCGGATCGGCCGTAGATCGCATAGAGGATTACCACCAGCCCGGCGAATTGACGCCGACCGCGGCTGCCGTAGTGAGCAGCGACGAGATACCAAGCGGTGGGGAGGGCGATCCGGGCCGGTCGTCGGCACCGTCGCCGTCAGTGCGATGCCGACCCGAGGAACAGCACCGACGGTCGCCAGACTTCCGGTAACCGCGGTAGGCGACAACCGTGATCCACGCGCTGAGAGCGATAATTCCGATTGCCAGCAGGATAGCGACGACGACCCCGGCGGCCGAGCCACCCTCGACAGTGAGTTTGGCGCGGTCATCGGAGCCCCTCGTAAAGTTCGGTAAAGCGGTCGACGGCGTCCTCGGCGTACGGTCGACAGTCACCTCGTAGCCGCCGTCGGTGAGTTCGATCGTCACCCGGTTCTACCCGGGCCGAAACCGTCGGTAGTGGTGGCCGTCTGGATCCAACGCCTGTTCGTCGTCGATCATATCGAGTTCTTGGAGTCGATTGAGTCGGCGGTAGATTGTCGGCGAGGAGGCCCCACACCGTTCGGCCAGTTCGGTCGCCGACAGCGCTTCGGTGCTTGTTTCGGCGAGGATCGACCGCGCGTACTCGTCTTCGAGCAGTTCGCCGACTGTTTTGGCGGCGATGTCGGTGTCCTCGCCATGCGTCTCCCTCTCGTCTCCGAGGTGTAATATATGGCCACAAAGAGCTTCTGACTCTGAAGCTCTCTGGTCCGAATATAAGATGTGGCAGCCAGTTCACTGTATGGCTGCAATCGAGATCGACGAACTCACCAAACGTACAGCGACCACCTCGCTGTCGACGGACTGAGCCTGACGGTCGACTGCGGCGAAGCCGTCGGCTTCCTCGGTCCCAACGGGGCAGGGAAGTCGACAACGTCGACGTGCTGCTGGACTACGTCCGCCCCACCGAGGGGACCGTCCGGGTGTTCGGCTACGACGCACAGACTGAGACGCGAGCGGTCCACGAACGGATCGGCGTCGTCCCTGACGGTTACTCCGCTGTACGACCGGCTCACCGGACGGGAACACCTCCGCCTTGCGGCCCGGCTGAAGGGGGCCAGCGTCGACATCGCGGCGGTCTGTGACAGGGTCGGCCTTGACGCCGCCGACGCCGACCGCCCGGCAGGGGCGTACTCGAAAGGGATGGGCCAGCGGCTGGCTCTTGCCATGGCGACGGTCGGCGATCCCGACCTGCTGATCCTCGACGAACCGACCGCCGGCCTCGATCCACACGGCGTCGCGCGACTGCAAGACCTGCTCGCAGCTGAACTCGAACGCGGGACAACCGTCTTCTTTTCCAGTCACGTCCTAGATCACGTCGAGTCGACCTGCGACCGGATCGCCATCCTTGACGAGGGACAAATGGTCGCTGTCGACACGGTAGATGGTCTGCGGGCGGCCGTCGGCTCGGCAACCCTGACTCTTCAGGAACTGTTCTCGGTCTACACCGACAGCGAGGACCGCGGACCGGTAGCCGCCGGAGGTGCTGACTGAGTGACCGACACATCACATCGGTCCCCGACCGGATCGACCGCTGTCGGTCGGCTGGTCGCCATCGCCCGCAAGGAGTTCCGCGATGGAATCCGATCGGACGCGTTGCGGTCGTCTTCGGGCTCCTGATGGCGTCGACGATACTGATCTACTGGGCGATCGGCCGGTCGGCCGACCCCGTGGTACTGTCGGCGGTCGGTTTCCTTGGCCTCCCGTTTCAGCTACTCGTTCCCGTCGCGGCGATTGCCCTTGGCACCGTCTCGGTCGCCGGTGAGCGTGAAGCAGGGAGTCTCAGGCTCCTGCTCGGGTTGCCACCCTCGCGGATGGAGGTCGTCGTCGGGACGTTCTTCGGGGCCAGCGCCATCTTGGTCGCCGGGCTCGCCGGAGCGTTCATCGTTGCGGCAGTGCTTGGCCTCGCCGTCTTCGGGGCAGTGGCAGTCGGTCGCTCGTTGGTGTCGTGGCTGCGACGGCACTCCTTGGAATCGGCTTCCTCGGGCTTTCGGTCGGCTTGTCAGCGGCCGTCTCGACGACCAGAAACGCGATGGCAGCCGGCTTCAGCGTTTTTCTCGGCCTGACATTCCTCTGGGAGCCGCTCGTCGTCGGCGTCTACTACCTCGTCGCGGGCTCACTGCCGGGCGGCGAACCCCCGACATGGCTCCTCGCCGTTGACCGGCTGAATCCGATCGAAGCGTATGCCGTCGTGGCGAATATGGGGGTGATGTAGGGGTGACGCCGCTCCGGATTTCGTTCGGGCTCGGCGGGGGATCGCCGGCCACGGAGGGGGCCGGTACGGCGGTGCCGTTCGTTCTCGCGGAGCCGCTGAGCATCATCGTCCTCTGTGGCTGGGCGGCGATCCCGCTGGCGGCCGGCCTGCGCCGGTTCCAGCGGAGCGATCTCACGTGAGACCTCATACTGGTTGTGTGAACTGCTTCGGGTCAAGTGGTTCGAGACGCGAAGCGTCTCGTCATCACGGGAGATCTTCGATCTCCCGAATGACTCCGAGGTACTCGGCCTGCTGCACCTGTAGAAACCGACGTAGTCAGGCGATTCACCAGAGCCAAAACCAACAGTTTTGTCCCGGAAAAGATGCCAGCTAAACTTGATGTCCGATGATGGCCTGTCGGTAAACGGACCAAACACTGTTGGACAGTCCCTCCTGTTACTTATTGCTGCAATCGGACTGGTTAGTTTCGGAGCAGTTGACTACGTCCAGTCGACGAATGCGGTCAGTGAATCAGTCAAGGTAGAAGCAACCATTACTGAGGTTGGCGTCGAAACTAAAGGTTCCAGTACGGGCAGTGGGGCCACGGTCAAACACGAACCCGTGGTGGAATTTACCTACACGTACGCCGGTGAGACGTATACTGGAGACAAAGTGTTTCCCGGGGCAACTCCGCCGAGATATGACACAGAAGCCGCCGCGCAAGACGTGATAGCAGAGTATGAGTCAGAGACGGAAACAACTGCTTACGTCAATCCTGACGCACCCGATCAGGCGTTTCTCAAGAACCATGTGTCGAATCGACAGTATATATTCATCGGTGTGGGCTCAGTCTTGGCATTACTTGGGGGGTTCTTTACAGTCAAGAACTACCGACGCGACCGTGCTTGAGTCAGGACGGTTTGAGTATGCCGGAGCCACGCAAGCCCCGGCGCTATTGATGCTTATATTGGGTACCTTTCTGCTGCCGTGATTGCGCTCATCATCGCTTTGATCGGCCGATGCCGGCAACACCGACATCTGCGTCCTGTTTACGGTGTCACGATCAAATCAAACCGATAGGTTGTGTCTTGGGTGGTGAAATCGACTCTCGTTACAGCTCTGACCTCTGTCGGATCGGGCCACAGATATGGTCGACTGGCCGTTGGAAAATCAAGTTCGTCTGCGATAAGCGCGTACTCATCAAGGCTACCTGTACTCAAACAACCGGCGGGAACAGTACATATTCGCCGGTAAATGTTTGCATCCAGAGGGATTTTCTTATGATTGATGTCTAACCAACATGTATAATCGGGGCAAAGAAACCCCTCGAAAAAATTCTACTGTGTCCACTGTAGGAACCGCATTAAGGTGAATTGACACGCATTATATGATATTGAAATACTGAAGCCCAGTAATCAACAGGATGGCGCTGAGCAGTACAAGTTTCATTACCCATGGTGGAACATCTTTTCCGAATCCTGAAGCTCCAATCCATATAAGTCGGTGAGGGGCTTCGTTATTATATCCCTCGGCTGACGGTCATGTTACGAAACACAAGTAAACCACTGGGTATGTGGAAGGCCTTCGTTTGACTGTCGAACGAATCATCTATCGCTACACGAAGATTCTGTAGTGGCCGTTCGAGCAAGAAAATGTTGCCTGCTGAAGGTTTTAGCAGGCCAAGTGGACCGATTAGAGTTCAGATACCTGTGATGTGTTCACTGGCTTAGATGTAGACCGGTCAGGAACGTTTCCTCCATCACGTAGCTGACAGTACGCCGACGCGATGATGGCGTAGTACGGGAGGAAGAACACCGTCGTGAGGACAACCGTCGCGATGTCAGCGGCGACCGGCGCACCAGCGAGATTCAACAGCGTGTGACACCACCGATGATTCCGCCGAACAGGGCGGAGACAACAACGAGGACGCCGAGCTTGAGCCGGGAGCCGTGAGCCAGTCCCCAGCTCCGTTTGAGGCTACTGATGATGCCGCGATCCTCGACGGCAATTGCAAAGATGAAAAACAAGAATGAGGCCGCAAAGAATAGCCCTGGGAAGAACAAGAGGACGAAGCCAATCATCACCGTGATATTCACGATCAATCCGCC